>NZ_CATKPZ010000054.1:0-802 GCF_949767415.1 Pseudomonas sp. IT-196MI5 | reverse complement strand
CACCTTCGCCGGCACCTACGGCACCCTGGTGCTGAATGCCAACGGCAGTTACACCTACACCCTCAACACCAGCGATGCCGACTTCAAAGCCCTGCACGGCGGTGGCGACGGCACCGAAACCTTCACCTATACCCTCACCGATGCGGACGGCGACAGCAGCACGGCGAACCTGGTGCTGCAGATCCACAACAACGACGATCCGGTGGTCCTCAACGGCCTCGACGTGTATGGCGGTGAGCTGACGGTTTACGAAAAAAACCTCAGCGACGGCAGTGCACCGGATGGTACGGCGCTGACGCAGAACGGCACCTTCACCGTCAGCGCGCTGGACGGCGTCACGAGCCTGAGCGTCGGTGGCATCGCCGTGGTCAGCGGTGGCGTGGCTGCCGGCTTCCCGCAGTCGATCACCACCCCGTTGGGCAGCACCCTGACCATCACCGGGTTCAACGCAGCGACCGGGGTGATCAGCTACAGCTACACCCTGAACGACAACGAAGCGCATCCAACCGGCAACGGCGCCAACACCCTGCCTGAGCAGTTCGCCGTGACCGTGGTCGACGACAACGGCACCACCGCCACCGGCAGCCTCGACGTCAACATCGTCGACGACCTGCCCAGTGGCGTGGACGACAGCAACATCAGTACCGCTTCGGAAACCTTGCTGACCCTCAACGGCAACGTGCTGAGCAACGACGTGCAAGGCGCCGACCGGGTAGCGGTCGGGGAAAACGCCGGCCCCATCACCCCCGGGACCTTCGCCGGCACCTACGGCACTTTGGTGCTGAATGCCAACGGCACCTAC
>NZ_CATKPZ010000052.1:0-960 GCF_949767415.1 Pseudomonas sp. IT-196MI5 | reverse complement strand
GCCGGTCAGGGCGGTGTCTTCCGGAGTCGAGACCGTTTCGCTGAGGTCGGTGAAGCTGTCATCGACCGGCGTAACGTCGATGTTCAAAGTCGAGGTGAGATTGCTGCCGGACCCGTCGGTGACGGTGTAGCTCACGGTTGGTACCGTGCCGTTGTAGTTGGCGTCCGGGGTAAAGGTGTAGGCCCCGTTGGCGCCGATCACCAGGGTACCGACATTGGCGATGGTCGCGGTCTGGCCCGCTGTGAAAGTGCCAGTCACACCGTCGATGCTGAAGTTGACCACGCTGACCGGGCCATCGACGCTTGAGGTCCCAGTAAGGACGCTGCCGCTCACCGGGGCATCTTCAGCAGTGGTCACACGTTCGCTGAGGTCGGTGAAGCTGTCATCGGCCGGCGTGACGTCGATGTTCAGGGTTGACGTGACGTCGCTGCCGGACCCGTCGGTCACGGTGTAGCTGACGGTTGGTACCGCGCCGTTGTAGTTGGCGTCCGGGGTAAAGGTGTAAGCGCCGTTGGTGCCGATCACCAGGGTACCGACGTTGGCGATGGTCGCGGTGCTGCCAGCGGCGTAGGTGGTGTCACCGATGCTGAAATTGACCACGCTGACCGGGCCGTCGACGCTGCTCGTGCCCGTGAGGACGCTGCCGCTCAGGGCGGTGTCTTCCGGAGTGGAGACCGTTTCGCTGGCATCGACAAAGCTGTCGTCGACCGGCGTAACGTCGATGTTCAGGGTCGAGGTGTCGTTTGTGCCGGAACCGTCGGTGACGGTGTAGCTGACGGTTGGCACCGCGCCGTTGTAGTTGGCGTCCGGAGTGAAGGTGTAGGCCCCGTTGGCGCCGATCACCAGAGTGCCGACGTTGGCGATGGTCGCGGTGCTGCCAGCGGCGTAGGTGGTGTCACCGATGGTGAAATTGACCACGCTGACCGGGCCATCGACGCTCGAAGTTCCAGTAAGGACGCT
>NZ_CATKPZ010000051.1:0-1008 GCF_949767415.1 Pseudomonas sp. IT-196MI5 | reverse complement strand
GAAACGGTCTCGACTCCGGAAGACACCGCCGTCACCGGCAGCGTCCTCACGGGCACGAGCAGCGTCGACGGCCCGGTCAGCGTGGTCAATTTCACCATCGGTGACACCACCTACGCCGCTGGCAGCACCGCGACCATCACCAACGTCGGCACCCTGCTGATCGGCGCCAACGGCGCCAACGGCGCCTACACCTTCACCCCGGACACCAACTACAGCGGCAACGTGCCAACCGTCAGCTACACCGTGACTGACGGGTCCGGCAGCAACGTCACCTCGACCCTGAACATCGACGTCACGCCGGTCAACGACAACTTCGCCGATGCCAGCGAAACGGTCTCCACTCAGGAAGACACCGCCGTCACCGGCAGCGTCCTCACGGGCACGAGCAGCGTCGATGGCCCGGTCAGCGTGGTCAATTTCAGCATCGACGGTGTGACCGGCACGTTTGCCGCCGGCCAGACCGCGACCATCGCTAATGTCGGTACCCTGGTGATCGGCACCAATGGTGCCTACACCTTTACCCCGGACGCCAACTACAACGGCGCGGTGCCGACCGTGAGCTACACCGTCACCGACGGGGCCGGCACAGACGACACTTCGACCCTGAACATCGACGTCACCCCGGTCGATGACAGCTTCACCGATGCCAGCGAACACGTGACCACCGCTGAAGACACCGCCCTGACCGGCAGCGTGCTTACTGGAACTTCGAGCGTCGATGGCCCGGTCAGCGTGCTCAGCTTCACCGTCGGTGACACCACCTACGCCGCCGGCAGCACCGCAACCATCGCCAACGTCGGCACCCTGGTGATCGGCACCAATGGCGCTTACACCTTTACCCCGGACGCCAACTACAACGGCACGGTGCCAACCGTCAGCTACACCGTGACCGACGGGTCCGGCAGCAATCTCACCTCGACTTTGAACATCGACGTTACGCCGGTTGATGACAGCTTCACCGACCTCAGCGAAACGGTCTCGACTCCGGAAGACACCGCCCTGACCGGC
>NZ_CATKPZ010000050.1:0-1158 GCF_949767415.1 Pseudomonas sp. IT-196MI5 | reverse complement strand
GGCGCCAAGTTCGTCGACGTGCCGTACGAGACCGACGAAGAACGTGAATGCGCCGTCGGCGTCGGCGGTTACGCCCGCCCGATGCCGGCCAGCTGGATGCAGCGCCAGGCCGCGGCCGTGCACGAGCGCGCCAAACAGGCGGACATCGTGATCACCACCGCGCTGATTCCCGGCCGCAAGGCACCGACGCTGCTCAGCGCGCAAACCGTGGCCCAGATGAAACCGGGCTCGGTGGTCATCGACCTCGCGGCCGCCCAGGGCGGCAACTGCCCGCTGACCGTGGCCGATCAGGTGGTCGTCGAAAACGGCGTGACCATCGTGGGCCCGACCAACCTGGCCAGCGCCGTGGCGGCTGACGCATCGGCGCTGTACGCCCGCAACCTGCTGGACTTCATGAAACTGTTGTTCGATAAAGACGGACAACTGGTGATCAACCTGGAAGACGATATCGTCGCCGCGTGCCTGATGTGCCGCGACGGCCAGATCGTGCGCAAGAACGGCTGAGGATAAAAACAATGGAAGACATGCTGATCTCTCACGGTATCTACAACCTGATCATCTTCGTGCTGGCCATCTATGTCGGCTACCACGTGGTCTGGAACGTCACACCGGCACTGCACACGCCACTGATGGCGGTCACCAACGCCATCTCGGCCATCGTGATCGTCGGCGCCATGCTCGCCGCCGCCCTCACCGTGACCCCGCTGGGCAAGACCATGGGCACCCTGGCCGTGGCCCTGGCCGCGGTCAACGTGTTTGGTGGCTTCCTGGTGACCCGGCGCATGCTGGAAATGTTCAAGAAAAAAGCGGCCAAAGCGCCGGCGGCCAAGGCCGAAGCAGTCAAGGCCGAGGTGCAGCAAGCATGAGCATGAACCTGGTTACCTCCCTGTATTTGATCGCCTCGGTCTGCTTCATCCAGGCGCTCAAGGGGCTCTCGCACCCCACCACGTCGCGCCGCGGCAACCTGTTCGGCATGCTCGGCATGGGCCTGGCGATCCTCACCACGGTCGGCCTGATCTACAAGTTGAGCACCGAGCTGGCCCATGACGGCATCGTCTACGTGATCGTCGGCCTGCTGATCGGCGGCACCGCCGGTTCGATCATGGCCAAACGCGTTGAAATGACCAAGATGCCCGAACTGGTCGCCTTCATGCACAG
>NZ_CATKPZ010000049.1:0-1190 GCF_949767415.1 Pseudomonas sp. IT-196MI5 | reverse complement strand
GCTCGCTTGTATGGTAGGACTTGAAGGGAGGAGGAGGGACAAGGCTCGATTCTGACTGTTAGCGCAGTACAGATCCGTGGGAGATTTCGCCCCTCCTCCTTTCACCCAAGCGCCGATAAAGAATGCATCTGGCTAGACCGACGATAGGAACAAGCCTGCGCCTCTGGGTGAGCCCTTCAAGTGCTCAAAACCATATCTCGGGGGATGTTCAATGGCAATGCCGGTTTCTGCTATCAAGCCAATCGTGGGCGTGGATGTCGCCAAGAGTGAATTGGTGATCTATCACGCCGAACTGGATCTGCTTGAGACGCTTCCCAATAACAATCCAGCCATCAAGAAATGGCTAAAAGCCTTGCCGGCACCGGTCGATGTCGCGATTGAGTCGACCAATATCTATCACCTGGAGTTCGCCGACCTGGCTCATGAAGCCGGTTGCACCATTTACATGGTCGGCGGCTATGAACTGAGCCACTACCGCAAAGGTGTGAAGGTTCGCGCCAAAACTGACGCACTGGATGCAAAGTTGCTCGCTCGCTATCTGAAGAACGAGTATGAAGAACTCCATCCTTGGATTCCGCCCTCGCCGCTCTACCGTTGCCTCTTGAGCCTTTTCCGTCGGCGTGCGGCGCTGGTTCAGGCGCGGGTTGGTCTGGTGCAGAGCTGGACAAATGAACCGCTGCTCAAAGCCGCTTTTGCCGAGCAAGTGGCCTCCATGCAGAGGCTTGAAGGGTTGGTCGAGAAAATGATCAACGACCGCCTGAAAGAGGCCGGCTTGCTGGCCCAGTTGAAGCGTTGCATGAAAGTTGAAGGTATTGGTTTTCTGACTGGCGCCCGCTTGATCGCGGCCTTTCAGCGGGGGGACTTCAGGAACGCAGATGCCTTCATCGCGTTTTTAGGGATGGATTTGCGGGTGTCGCAGTCAGGACAAAAGGACGGTCGTCGCAGCCTGACAAAACGAGGGGACCCGGAAGCGCGTCGACTGCTGCACAACGCCGCCATGTCGGCCAGCCGCACAGCTGCCTGGAAAGGTTTTTACCAAGAGCAAAGAGCCAGAGGGTTCAGCACCACGCAGGCCCTGGTGATTTTGGCCCGCAAACTTGCCCGGATCGTATTTGCACTGCTGAAAGGGCAAGGTGAATACCAACCGAAAGCAGGTTGAGGGCTTCCCCTCAACCATAGAATCTCCCACA
>NZ_CATKPZ010000048.1:0-1255 GCF_949767415.1 Pseudomonas sp. IT-196MI5 | reverse complement strand
CCAGTGAGATCTCATCTTGAGGCAAGTTTCCCGCTTAGATGCTTTCAGCGGTTATCTTTTCCGAACATAGCTACCCGGCAATGCCACTGGCGTGACAACCGGAACACCAGAGGTTCGTCCACTCCGGTCCTCTCGTACTAGGAGCAGCCCCTCTCAAATCTCAAACGTCCACGGCAGATAGGGACCGAACTGTCTCACGACGTTCTAAACCCAGCTCGCGTACCACTTTAAATGGCGAACAGCCATACCCTTGGGACCGGCTTCAGCCCCAGGATGTGATGAGCCGACATCGAGGTGCCAAACACCGCCGTCGATATGAACTCTTGGGCGGTATCAGCCTGTTATCCCCGGAGTACCTTTTATCCGTTGAGCGATGGCCCTTCCATACAGAACCACCGGATCACTAAGACCTACTTTCGTACCTGCTCGACGTGTCTGTCTCGCAGTCAAGCGCGCTTTTGCCTTTATACTCTACGACCGATTTCCGACCGGTCTGAGCGCACCTTCGTACTCCTCCGTTACTCTTTAGGAGGAGACCGCCCCAGTCAAACTACCCACCATACACTGTCCTCGATCCGGATAACGGACCTGAGTTAGAACCTCAAAGTTGCCAGGGTGGTATTTCAAGGTTGGCTCCACGCGAACTGGCGTCCACGCTTCAAAGCCTCCCACCTATCCTACACAAGCAAATTCAAAGTCCAGTGCAAAGCTATAGTAAAGGTTCACGGGGTCTTTCCGTCTAGCCGCGGATACACTGCATCTTCACAGCGATTTCAATTTCACTGAGTCTCGGGTGGAGACAGCGCCGCCATCGTTACGCCATTCGTGCAGGTCGGAACTTACCCGACAAGGAATTTCGCTACCTTAGGACCGTTATAGTTACGGCCGCCGTTTACCGGGGCTTCGATCAAGAGCTTCGCGTTAGCTAACCCCATCAATTAACCTTCCGGCACCGGGCAGGCGTCACACCCTATACGTCCACTTTCGTGTTTGCAGAGTGCTGTGTTTTTAATAAACAGTCGCAGCGGCCTGGTATCTTCGACCGGCGTGGGCTTACGGAGCAAGTCCTTCACCCTCACCGGCGCACCTTCTCCCGAAGTTACGGTGCCATTTTGCCTAGTTCCTTCACCCGAGTTCTCTCAAGCGCCTTGGTATTCTCTACCCAACCACCTGTGTCGGTTTGGGGTACGGTTCCTGGTTACCTGAAGCTTAGAAGCTTTTCTTGGAAGCATGGCATCAACCACTTCGTCACCCA
>NZ_CATKPZ010000047.1:0-1268 GCF_949767415.1 Pseudomonas sp. IT-196MI5 | reverse complement strand
GACCACACCGGCGATTTTGTCGGCCATGCCCGGCAGTTGCGCGCATCGCCTCGCCACCAGCCCACCCATGGAATGCGTCACCAGAATCACCTGCTGGCAATTGCGACCGTACTGGTGCATCAGCTCGTCGATGCGCTTGGCCAGCCTGGACGCAGCCTGTTCGTTGGAGTCCAGCCAGTTGTAACCGCAGGCATGCACCGGCATGCGGTAGCCGCCACGCGCCACCAGCTCGTCCGAAAGTATCGACGGCAACTGGCTGGCGAGGTTGGCGCCCAATCCCGGCATGGCGATGGGGATTTCAGGTTTTAACCGGGTGATGTGCGTAGGCCCAGGCTCGACGGCGACGGCGTGCAAATGCTCCGGCCGGATGTCGAATTGCGGCCACTGGTGGGGCAGGAACTCACTGTTGAGCGCCTCTTCCAACCAGAGCAGAAAAGCGTGATAACTGGTTTCGCTGACTTCGCCCCAGCCACGTTCTCGATAGCGTTTGGACAAGGCCAAGGCTGCCTTTTTCTTGTCTGGCTCTGGCTGGGTAATGACCGTACCTACGGCGCGTTTAGGCACTGCTCCTTCTCTATCAACTTCCGCACGAACCGGATGCAGAATTTTTTGACGTTCGCCTGGCGTTTTAAATATCCAGTTTTTCGCCAACCACATGTTCTTTCCCATGAACCCCGCATCCAACCGCCAGACGGGACCCGCCTTTTTCTTTTTCTTTTTCTTTCCTTTCTCCGGCTTACTCTTCAAATTCGACCCCATGATCCCCGGCACAAAGATCACCGGCAGTATCCCGTCCGGGGGCAGGATGCATAAAACCGGGTCGGTGATATGGCTGGGCGTGAGGGTCCAGGTGTGCACCGGGTTACCGCGCGCGTTGTAGGTCATGGGCGCAATACGAGGCGCTGTCGGGTTATCGGTCATGTGGGGTCTCCGTGTTCAAGCCATTCCAGTACAAGCCCTTCCGGCGTCATGCCCTGTGGCAGGGTGACGAAGCCTTCGCCATCGCTGCGCCCGTCGAACCGTGCGCCGTCTTTACGGACCAAGGCGTAGTGGCGGGTGGGTTGGCGATGAATGCGGCTACAAGAAGATCGGCAGGCGCTGATCATTGATCTTTATCCCCGGGTGACGGTTTGCGCTTTTCAAAGCTGACGATGAACTCATCGAGGATGCGTTTGTTTTCGGCCGCTTCCTCGGCTGTTGGGCCACGCTCGTTCGCCCAAGGGTCCGGCTTGGGCGCGACTGAGTTGGGGCGCATGCGCACGGACTTG
>NZ_CATKPZ010000046.1:0-1347 GCF_949767415.1 Pseudomonas sp. IT-196MI5 | reverse complement strand
GCCCGGAGCCTTGCAATTGCTGCCCACCCAGGATTATGCCCCGGGTTGGCTGCGGCTGATCGACGAGCGAGGCGGGCCGGCCATGCCGCGCCAGCCGGAAAAAGACCCATACGAAGAGATTTATCTGCGGCGCGACCGTTGGTGGGGATTGCTGCGCGAAGAGTGGTTGGCGCCGAAGGATGGGGATCCGATTACGTGGAAAGTATTCGCAAAGAACATCCGGAGCGCAAAGGAGTTTCACCAGGACATCGCTGGGTCATACCACCCGCAAACCTACGTCTACTACGGCAACGACGACAAACACCCCAGCTTCGAATCCATCACCTGGGAAATGCGACGCGGGTCTCGTCTCAATGGCCCCCATGCCTCAAGCCCCGATGCCTTCACGGTGTCCAGCCTGCAAATGCATGAGGTGCGCGACGACGGACGCAGCCCGTTGTACGTCGGCGGGCAAGCCGAGGCCGTGCCACCACTGCGTGGTGATCCCGACGCGCCGGTCAGAACCGTGCAGACCAGCTATTGGGAGCTGCACTGCCGCATGCAGGACGGCGCGGGCGACGGCACCGTTCCGGTGAGTTCTGGTCGTGCGCCGGTCAGGCAGGCACGCAAGGATTCGATCCGCCAGCAAGTCCAGGCGCCCGGCTTCGATCATGAAGCGTCGTACGCCAATCCGTTAACCCAGCAATTCACCCTCTATTCCCTTATCAAGATCGCAGCGAAAGCCAAGAGGCCGCTATGCGCCGGTTGACCGTTTTTTTGACAGGCCTGCTGTTGGGGGCGGTCGCCGGGTGCACCGCCTTCAAGCAGCCCAGCGAACAGGAGAAACAAACCGTGCACGAACTGACCAGCAACATGCGCACCTGGGCGCTGGGCCGTGGCCTGATTGATCTGCCGGCCAACTGGACGGGGGGCGGGGATGTGAAACTGTACTACGGATTGGGCGCTGATCATTCAAGCGTTGAGGTCTTGATCTTGGGGGAGGGCGTGACGCAGCAACGTTTTGACGCAGCCTTGCAGGAGCGGGCGCGTCGGATTTCGGCGGTTAAGAACTATAAGAATTCAGATGTGTCGATGCTGGTGTCGGCGAAAATGGCTTCACCCAGGGAAAAGTTGCTGCAGTACTACGAGCAAGCATCACGCCGTCAAAACTTCGTTCACGAATTCCATCTGTTAGTTGACGACGCTTACGTCATGCTCCGTGCCGAATCCTATGACGGTGATACAGCCTCCGTTGAGGCACGCCTGTCAAAGCTCTCCAAGGAAATATTCAAGGTTGCACCGGAGAGTGCAGGTGCAGGCTTTGCGTTGGGGCCTATCGTAATCAGAAGTCATCACGATCAGGAAATC
>NZ_CATKPZ010000045.1:0-1379 GCF_949767415.1 Pseudomonas sp. IT-196MI5 | reverse complement strand
CGATTCTGTTGAAAAAGTAGCTCCCCTATCTGGCCTGCGGCAAAATATCTGCATTGGCCAGCAGGGAAGCACGCAGCATGATGGGACAGTTATCGAGTGGGCAGGATCGGCTGTTTTACTCGTTCAACCTTGAAGATCACATTCCAGCCAATCACCTTCTGCGCAGCATTGATCGATGTCTCGATCTGAGCGACCTGCGCCATTACCTCGCCGATTTTTATAGCCCGATCGGGCGTCCGTCGATTGACCCTGAACTGATGATTCGCATGCTGATCGTGGGCTATTGCTACGGCATTCGCTCCGAGCGGCGGTTGTGCGAAGAGGCCCATTTGAACCTGGCGTATCGCTGGTTCTGCCGGTTGAGCCTTGAAGACGAAGTCCCCAACCACTCGACCTTTTCCAAAAATCGACACGGCCGCTTTCGGGACAGTGAGCTGTTTCGCTGGTTGTTCAATGAAGTGCTGCGTCGCTGCATGGAGGCAGGCCTGGTCAAGGGCGAAGGTTTTGCCGTGGACGCCAGCATCATCAAAGCGGATGCGAGTCGGCAGCGCGGCGTACCGGGTGATGAGCCGATCAACTGGAGCGATCCGGCCCTGAGCACCCGCGCCGTGCGTGAGTACCTTGAAGGCCTCGATGAAGAGGCTTTGGCCGAAACGCTACCGAAGCGCCTGTCGCTGACGGATCCTCAGGCTCGCTGGACCGCGGCTCCAGGCGGCCCCGCTTTCTACGCTTACTCCACGAATTATCTGATCGATACCGAGCACGGCGTGATCATGGATGTGGAACCCACACCGGCTCATCGCACCGCAGAAGTCGAGAGCACCAAGACGATGATCGATCGGGTCGAAGCGCAGTTCGACATCAAGCCAGAGCGCCTCATTGGCGACACCGCTTACGGCACAGCGCCGATGCTGGCCTGGATGGTGGAGGACAAAGACATCGAACCGCATGTGCCAGTGTGGGACAAAACCGAGCGCAAGAACGACAGCTTTTCGAGTAACGATTTCCACTGGAATGAAGAGGCTGAGGAATACCGCTGCCCGGCCGGAAACGTATTGCGCAGCGAATGGCGAGCCTTCAAGAACGAGCGTTCGCACGTCACCAAAGCCAACACCATCATCTTCCGATCCCGGCAGACCGACTGCGCGACATGTCCGATGAAAGCCAAGTGCTGCCCGAACACTTCGATTCGCAAGATTGCTCGCAGCGTCCATGAAGCCGCTCGTGATATGGCTCGACGCATCGCGGCGACGCCGGCGTATCAGCGCTCTCGCCACGAACGTAAGAAGGTCGAAATGTTGTTTGCCCACCTCAAGCGCATCCTGAAACTGGATCGCTTGCGACTACGTGGCATGAGTGGTGCGTCCGATGAGTTCACG